>NZ_BAAGWC010000002.1:581395-613075 GCF_054780555.1 Hymenobacter daeguensis | reverse complement strand
GGCGCGGGGGCCAGGGCTTGGGCCGGCGCACTTTGCGGTTGGCGCGGCGCTCGGCGGCGGCAGCGGCATCGGCCGCCATGATGTTGCGGCCGCTCGTCAGCATCACGGGCGAGCCCGGAGCTATCGAGATAAACTGGCCCGAGCTAACCGACGAGCTGCTGCCGCCGCCGCTGAAACCGCCTTTTTCGGCGGGTGCGGGCGCTGCGGCGGCATCGGGAGTCGGGGCCGTGGCCTCGGGCGCGGCGGGCTCGGCAGCCGCCGCGCCGCCGTTTTTGGTGGCGGCCTGGTCGGCGGCTTTGGTGGTGGTCGTTTTAGTGGTCGTTTTTTTCGCGGGCGCCTTCTTGGGGGCATCGCCCCAGCCACCCGTGTCCCAGCCGCCACCCTGGGCAGATGCGGAAGAGGCTACGCCCCCGACAAATAGCAGAAGAAATAGTACACGTTTCATGAGAGAGGATGATGGGGTAAAGGGTTGGTAAGCCGGGTAACTGAATGTGTTCGTGAATCGTTCGGCCGCGACCGGGGCCTTGCCGTAACTTTGTGGCCTATGATGCAGGAATCAATTGCCGCACTGGCGGCCGAAATTACAACCGCCGCGCTGAATAATTCGGCCGAACTTGATGCTTTTCGCATTAGCTACCTCGGCCGCAAAGGCCGGCTGGCCGATTTGTTCGACCAGCTCAAGACCGTGCCCAACGAGGAGAAGCGCGCCGTGGGCCAGCAGCTCAACGCCCTGAAGCAGCAGGCCCAGGCCCGCTTCGACGAAGCCCAGCAGGCCGCCGAAGCCGCCGCCGACAACGCCCCCGCCAACCCCGATTTCGACTACACCCTGCCCCCCGTGCCCAACGCCCTGGGCACCCGCCACCCCCTGAGCCTGGTGCGCGAGGAGATGATGCGCGTGTTTGCCCGCATCGGCTTTGCCGTGGCCGAGGGCCCCGAGATTGAGGACGACTGGCACAACTTCACGGCCCTCAACTTCCCCGAAAACCACCCGGCGCGCGACATGCAGGACACGTTCTTCGTGGCTCCCGTGTCGAAGGCGGCCGGCGCGGCCGATGCCGGCGCCACCGGCGATGCCGCCACCGGCGCCCCCGACCTGCCCCACCTGCTGCGCACCCACACCAGCACCGTGCAGGTGCGCGTGATGGAAACCGAGCCCCTGCCCATCCGCCGCGTCATGCCGGGGCGCGTGTTCCGCAACGAGGCCATTTCGGCCCGCGCCCACATGATGTTTCATCAGGTGGAAGGCATTTTCATTGACGAGGGCGTGAGCTTCGCCGACCTGAAGCAGACGGTGTACTACTTCGTGCAGGAGCTGTTCGGGGCCGACATCAACATCCGCTTTCGCCCCAGCTTCTTCCCCTTCACCGAGCCCAGCGCCGAAATCGACATCACCTGCCTCATTTGCAAGGGCGCGGGCTGCAACATCTGCAAGTATTCGGGCTGGGTCGAGATTGGCGGCTGCGGCATGGTGGACCCCGCCGTGCTCGAAAACGCCAACATCGACTCCGACAAATACTCCGGCTACGCCTGGGGCATGGGCATCGAGCGCATTGCCATGCTCAAGTACCAGATTAAGGACCTGCGCCTGTTCACGGAGAATGACATGCGCTTCCTCCGGCAGTTTGAGGCGCTGTAAGGCGCTGAACTGCACGAGAGCGACGGTTCCGGGCACAAGAACGACGGTTCCGGGCATGAGAACGACGGCCCCGCCATTTCGAAGGCCGTTCCCGGCCCTGAGAACGACGCCTGCAGGGCGGTGAACGCCGCACGCATCATTCAGAGCACCGGACGCGCACGTCAGATGGCCGTTTCCGTCGCTGTAAACGACCGCCGCACCAGTGAGTTAGCCTGTCGGACCGACGAGAACGACCGGGGGATTGGCGGGAACGACCGCGGGACTGGCGAATACGACCGGGGGACTGGCGGGAACGAACGGGGGACCGGTGAGTACGACCGGGGGACCAGCGAGTACGCCCGACGGACCGCCGAGTACGCCCGCCGATGGGCCGGGCTGCGTTGGCGGGGGCCTGGTAGTGGGCGGGTGCGGGCTGCGTCGTAATTTTGGGGTTCGGCTGGCCTTGCGCTTCAGGGCGTTGCGCGGCTTTGGCTTTTTTATCAGGCGGCCCGGTGGCTGCTTCCTCTTTACCCAGTACGTTGTGAAAGTTAGAAATCAGACCCAGAATAAGGTTAACGTTATTACCCTCGGCTGCTCGAAAAACATTGTGGACTCGGAAGTCCTGATGGGCCAGCTGCAGGCCAACCAGTTCGACGTGACGCACGAGGCCGAGAAGTCGGACGCCAACATCGTCATCATCAATACCTGCGGCTTCATCGACAATGCCAAGCAGGAAAGCATCGACACCATTCTGCGCTACGCCGACGAGAAGGAAGCCGGCCGGCTGGAAAAGCTCTACGTGACGGGTTGCCTCTCGCAGCGCTACAAGGACGAGCTGGAGGTGGAAATCCCGCAGGTGGACGCCTATTTCGGCACCCTGGAGCTGCCCCAGATGCTGAAGGTGCTCAACGCCGACTACAAGCACGAGCTCATTGGCGAGCGCCTGATTACCACGCCCAGGCACTACGCCTACTTCAAAATTGCCGAAGGCTGCAACCGTCCCTGCTCGTTCTGCGCCATCCCGCTGATGCGCGGCCAGCACGTGGACCGGCCCATCGAGGACCTGGTGAAGGAGGCCAAGCGGCTGGCCGGCATGGGCACCAAGGAGCTGATTCTCATTGCCCAGGACCTGACCTACTACGGCCTGCAGCACTACGGCGAGCGCAAGCTGGCCGACCTGCTGCGGAACCTGTCGGACGTGAACGGCATCGACTGGATTCGGCTGCAGTACGCCTACCCCTCGCAGTTTCCGCTGGATGCGCTGGACGTGATGGCCGAGCGCGACAACATCTGCAAGTACCTGGACATGCCCCTGCAGCACGGTTCCGACCACATGCTGAAGACCATGCGCCGGGGCATCACCAAGCGCCGCACCATCGAGCTGGTGGACACCATCCGGCAGCGGGTGCCGGGCATTGCGCTGCGCACCACGCTCATTGCCGGCCACCCCGGCGAGACGGAGCAGGACTTCCGGGAAATGTATGATTTCGTGGAGCAGACGCGGTTTGAGCGCCTGGGCATCTTCACCTACTCGCACGAGGAGAACACGCACTCGCACACCCTCGTGGACGACGTGCCGGCCGAGCTGAAGCAGGAGCGCGCCGACGCCATCATGGAGCTGCAGCAGGGCATTTCGATGGAGTTGAACGAGGCCCGCGTGGGCCAGACCTACAAGGTGCTGTTCGACCGCAAGGAAAGCGGCCATTTTGTGGGCCGCACGGAGTTCGACTCGCCCGAGGTGGACAACGAGGTGCTGGTGCCGGTGGAGAAGGACACGTTTGTGCGCCTGGGCGATTTCGCGAACGTGAAGATTGATTCAGCCTCCGATTTCGATTTGTACGGGCACTTGGTGTAGCGCCTGAATGCTGTAGAGACGCGACACTTCGCGTCTTGTCGTTGAACGAAATTGGTTGAACGACTTCCCAAACGGCGCGGACGACGAGACGCGAAGTGTCGCGTCGCTACAGCGTTCTGACGACTAAAAGTAACTTTTCCGGCGGGGCCGGGTTTTGTGCGGACTTTTGCCATTGGCACGGGTTCGCACCGAACCCGGCCCCGCTCGTATTACCCCCATGCCTACTCGCTGTACCACGCTGCCCTACGCCGAAACCGGCGCTTTTTCGGGCCTGCTGACTGACTATATCGCCCAGAAGCCCGCGCTGGCGCCCTTTTATAACCGCTGGCCCGCGCTGGAAAATTTTGCGGCCCAGATGGAGGAGAAACAGGCCAGCTACTCGCCTGAAGCCCGGCAGCGGCTGGTAGCGGCTTTGCGTGAGCAATACGGGCCGAACCCGGCTCCGGCCATCGAAGCCAATTTACAGCTGCTGGCGCAGGAAACGACGTTCACCGTGACCACCGGGCACCAGCTCAATCTGCTTACGGGGCCGCTGTATTTCATCTACAAAATCGTGTCGGCCATTAAGCTGAGCCGGGAGTTGAAGGCCAGATACCCGCAGTACGACTTCGTGCCGGTGTACTGGATGGCCACCGAGGACCATGACTTTGCCGAAATCAACCACTTCTCGCTGTTCGGCAAAACCTACGCCTGGGACGCGGCCGGCACCGGCGGCCCCGTGGGCCGGCTGGCGCTCGATGGCTTCGAAGAGCAGCTGCTGAGCCAGCTGCCGCCCGAGGTGCCGGCGGCTTTTCACGAGGCGTATTCGACCTCCCAAAACCTGGCCGAAGCCACCCGCAAGCTGGCCGATGCGCTGTTTGGCGCGTTCGGGCTGGTGACGCTGGACGCCGACCGCCCGGCCCTGAAACAGGCCCTGGTGCCGCTGCTGACCAGGGAAATCAAGGAGCAGGCCTCCAACGCCGCCGTGCAGGCCACCAACGTGCGCCTCACGGCCGCCGGCTACAAGCCGCAGGTATACTCGCGGCCCATCAACCTGTTTTTCATCACCGACGAGGGCAAGCGCGAGCGGCTGGAACCCGACGCCAACGGGGCCGACTGCGTGGAAGTGACCATCCGCAACACGGCCAAGTGCCACAGCCAGGCCGAGCTGCTGGAATTGGCCCAGAGTCACCCCGAGCAGTTCAGCCCCAACGTGGTGCTGCGGCCGGTGTACCAGGAAATCCTGCTGCCCAACCTGGTGTACATCGGCGGCGGGGCCGAGGTGGCGTACTGGTTCCAGCTGAAGGACGTGTTTGCGGCGTTTGGGGTGCCCTACCCCATCGTGCTGCCCCGCAATTCGGCCGAGTACATCAGCCGCGCCAATGCCGGCAAGCTGAAAAAGCTGGGCCTGACTTCGCACGAGATTTTCCGCCCGCTGCCGGAGCTGAAGAAGCAGGTGGGCGCGGCTTTGGGCCAGGAAGAAATCAGCCTAAAAGAACAGCAGCAGGCCTTGGCGGCAGCCTTCCAGCAGGTGCAGGACGTGGCCCAGCGCCTCGACCCCACCTTGGTAAAAACCGTGGCCGCCGAAGCCGCCAAGGCCGCCGCCGGCCTGGCCGGCCTCGAAAAGCGCCTGAGCAAAGCCGCCGAAACCAAGCACGAAACGGCCTACGCGCAGCTGGCGGCGCTCAAGGAAAAGCTCTTCCCCGGCGGCGGCCTGCAGGAGCGCAGCGAGAACGTGCTCAGCATTCTGATTAACAATCCCGGCTTCATCGAGCAGCTGGTGGAAGCCTTCGAGCCGCTGGCGCTGGCGTTCACGGTGCTGGAAGAGGAGTAGGCCGCGCCTAAAACGCGGGGCAGCGCCTAGCTTTGGGCACCTTTCACCGGCCGGGTCCGGCCCAATCTGCTCCGCTTTGGCAAACGTCGCCCAGTTTTTCCGCTCGCTTTTCTCCAAGTCGGCCACGGCCGGCCCCGACCTCTCCTTTGGCCTGCTGGCCGGCAGCGGGGCCGAAAACCTGCTCCGCCAGCAGCAGTGGGAGTCTTTCGAAACCCTCGTGGCCGGCCTGTCCACCGAAGACCTCACGCGCCTGCTCGACGGCCTGTGCGTGACGGCGGACTACGCCCCGCTGCTGGCCAGGTACCTGGCCGCCGGCAACTCGGCGCTGCGCCACCTCGTGGCCGGCGTGCACGATACCTTTCTGGCCTGGGAGGCCCGGAGCGGGGCCGCCGCCCAATACGTGACCGAAGGCCAGGCCCGGGGGTTCGAGCATTACCTCGGCCTGGCCCATGAGCACCTGAACCGGCCCTTTGCCACGGCCACGCTGCAGGCCGAAGCCTACGCCCGCCTCATCCGCGTGCTCATGGGCCTGAGCGAGCCGCAGGAAGGCCAGCAGGCATTCTACGCCTGCCGTGAGCTGGTGCCCGACCATCAGCTGGGTCACCTGAACTACTTCAAGCTGGCCGCGCCCCGGTGGTTTGGCGATGCTGACGTGCTGGCCGAGTTTGTTGATGAAGTGGAGGCGCCGGGGCTGCGCCAGCTGCTCCAGGCCAACTTCCTGGTGGAGCGCTACAGCGACTTCGAAGGCGAGAATCGGCTCACGGCCAAGGGCCAGCTGCGGCGCGAATACAGCGCCCGCATCGACGAGCTGCTGCCCGCGCTCCGGCCCATGACCGGGCCGTCGCTGCTGGCTATTTACTTCAACAACTACGCCGGCGGCCTGCACCATGCGCTGGGCAACACGGCCGAGCGCAACCAATTTCTGCACGAGTTGAACGGGCATATTACGCCCTATCCCTGGGCTTATTTTGGCCTCGAAACGGCGGCGGTGCAGAAGCTGGCAGCGCGGTAGCATCAGCCATGTTCTGGACGCCTCCGCTCAAAGCCGACCTGCGCCGCGCCGCCCTGGCCCGCCGCCTGGCGCTGGACCCGGGCGAGGTGGCGCGCCGCAGCGACAAGCTGCGCAAGCACCTGTTCCGGCAGTTTCCGGTGGCGCAGTGGCAGTGGCTGCACCTGTTTCTGCCGCTGCTGAAGCGCAATGAGCCGGACACCTGGAACGTCATTCGCTGGGTGTGGGGCGAGGAGTTGCCCCTGCGCCTGGCCACGCCTGTAGTGCAGCCCGACGGCGAAACCATGAAGCACTACGAGCTGACGCCCGACACGCAGCTCACCCAAAACCGCTGGGGCATCGACGAGCCCGCGCCCGCCCCGGTGACCGCGCCGGAAGTATTCCCGGCCATGCTGGATGCCGTGCTGGTGCCCCTGCTGGCCGTGGACCGCACCGGCCAGCGCGTGGGCTACGGCGGCGGGTTTTATGACCGGTTTCTGGCGCAGTGCCGGCCGGGCACGCAGCTCATCGGCCTCAGCCTGCTGGATGAGGCGCCCGTGCGCGGCATTGCCGACGTGCTGCCGACGGACGTGCCGCTCACGGCCTGCATCACGCCCGGCCGGGTGTGGCGGTTTTAAGGCCGGGCTGATTCTGCTGAGGGCAAGCAGGCAAAACGCTGGAAGGCAGGGTTTGGTATGTGCCTAAAAATTTAAATTTTAGATATAAAATCCTTGCAATAAGGCATTAACCCCTTGCGTTGACCGGGCATCGTTCACCTTTTAAGGCACGGAACCATGGCCGAAATTCAGCAGCAAAACGCCGGCGCGTCGAAGCCCGGCAAGCGACGAGCGAAGAAAATATCGACCCGCATCGACATGACGCCGATGGTGGATTTGGCGTTTTTGCTCCTCACCTTCTTCATGCTCACCACCACGTTTGCCAAGCCCACGGTGATGCAGCTCACCATGCCGGTGAAAGGCCCGGAAACCCATGCGCCGGAATCGAAGGCGCTGACCATCATCCTCGGCAAAGGCCATCGGGTGCACTACTTCAGCGGGCTGAATGCGCCACGGGACAAAACCGTGCCCCGACCGCGGCTGCAAACCACGTCGTTTGCGGCCAGCGGCATCCGGCAGGTGCTGCTGGCGCGCCAGCGACAGCAGCCGGGCCTGGTGGTGCTCATCAAGCCCATGGCCGAGTCGAAATACCAGGACATGGTGGACATTCTGGACGAGATGAACATCACCAACCAGCAGAAGTACGCCCTGGTCAGGATTACGCAGGACGATTTAACCCTCCTTAAAACCCCCACCCTCCCCTTATGATGACCAATGCCCAGCTGGCGACGGCCAGCCTCGACGACATCGTGTTCGATGGTCGCAACCGCCACTACGGAGCCTACCAGCTCCGGGCCCTCTACCAGCGCCACATGACGCGCGCGCTGATTATTGCCACCGCCATGCTGGCCCTGCTGCTGGTGTTTCCGCTGCTGGGCCAGCTGCTGGCCAAGGACGTGGTGACGGTGGTGCCCCCCATCGTCGTGGATGCCAATCCGTCCATTATCGACATGCCGGATGAGCCCGAAGTGCTTCCTCCGCCACCGGCCGCCACCCGGCCGGCGGCACCACCGCCCCAGCCTCCCACGATGCAGGACGTAGTGCCCGTTGTGACGACCGACGACAAAGTGAAACCGGATGACAACAAGGTGCCCAACCAGGACGAGCTTATCGATGCAAAGCCCGGCCTGGTGACGGCAGCCGGCGACCCCGGTGCCGACCCCAATGCCAACCTCGAAGAATTGAAGCCCGGCACCGGGCCGGGCGGCAATGACATCGGCGAAACCGTTACCGAAAAGCCGTACCTCTATGTGGAGCAGATGCCCCAGCTGCCGGGCGGCGGTGGCATGGGTGCTATCGTGGCAGCCATTCAGAAATCGGTAAAATACCCCGGCGAAGCCCTGCGCAACCAGATAGAAGGCAAGGTTTTCGTGAGTTTCGTGGTGAATTCGGTGGGCGAGGTTTCGGATGTGAAAGTGCTGAAACCCCTGGGCTACGGCCTGGATGAAGAGACTATGCGCGCCGTGAAATCCCTGCCCAAATTCATTCCCGGCAAGCAGAACGGCCGGGCCGTGAGCGTGGCCTTCACCGTGCCCATTAGCTTCAAGATTCAATAGCCTCCGGCACTACCGCACCCGTGAGCAAACCCCCAACCCCGCCTTAACGGGCAGGTTTGGGGGTTTCTGCTTTATCGACGCGCACGATGCGGGCCTGCCCCCACGGCGCAATGCTGACGCGCACCCGCAGCGGGTGCAGGCGGCCGGCTTTTTCCTGGCGCAGGCTGCTGCCCTCGGGCACGTAGTAGCGCTCCAGGTTGAAGCGCAGGTTCAGGGAGCTGCGGTACACATCCGTCACCCAGCCGCGCAGCACGGCCTGGCCCGCGCCGGCCGCCGGGGCCTGCGGATACACGCCCACGGCGGTGCTCAGGCTATCGGGGCCGGCAGCCAGCAGCACGAACACCGCCTGCCGACGACGCGGCGCTTCGGGCCCGTGCCACTGCTGCAGGGGCATTGCGCCAATGGCGTAGTGCAGGCGCACGAAGTCGCCGGAAAGCAGGTCCCTGGGGTCGATGGGCGCGGTGGCGAGCTGCACCTGCCTGCCCAGCGCCGTGGTGGCGTAGCCCGCGCCGGCCACGCCCAGCACGTAGAGCACCTGCGCGCCCACCAGCAGGCGCAGCAGCGGCCGACGGCGTTTGGGGTCAGAAAACCAGGTCAGCAAATCATTCACGGCAATGACGGGTTTCAAATTATGAATGATGAGTTGGGGCGGTAGCTTCGGGCTCGCCGGCTGATGGCGCGGCCGGAGTGCCAGCCTGCTGAGCCACCACTGGCGCGGCGGCGGCCAGCACCTGGGCATTGCGGCGGCGCAGGTACCAGCTCAGGCCCAGCAGCAGCACGCCGCCCACCAGGAAAAACAGCGACTTGTCCATAAAGCCCCAGGTGAGCTTGAAATAAGCCACGGCCGTGGCGGCCACAAACAGCACCGCCCCAATGGTGAGCTGGTCGGAGTCCTGCTCGCGGTTGGCGCGGGCCAGCACCGAGCCGGCGTGGGCATACAGCACCACCAGCGTGGCCACCGCCAGCGGCAGCCCGCCCGAGAGGTAAAACCCCGGCAGCAGCAGCAGCCACTCGGGCAGGCTGGCCAGCCGGCCCCGCGCCCGCTTGCCGGCCACCGAAATGGCAAACACCGCCCCCAGCGCCGCCAGGTAGGGCAGCAGCGGCGGCCGCAGGATGTTGGCATAGGCATCGGTTTCGCCAAACGTGGCCAGCCCGAACATAAACAGGTAGGCCGCCACCAGCGGCGGCCCCTGCATGGCCCGGCCGCCGGCCCGGTTGGGCTGCCAGTCGCCGGCGGCGTAGATGGCCATGGCTGGCACAAAAAACCAGGTAATCTTGGCGTGCAGCACAATTATCAGCAGCCCGGCCTGCCAGAGCAGGCCCACGGCCAGCACGGTGGCGCTCACGGCATCGGGCCGCCGCCACCAGTAGTAGCCCAGGCCGCCCACCACCAGCCAGGCCGTGACGTAGCTGAAGATGCCCAGCGACTCGACGCAATACGTCTGCACCGCCGCCCCAATCAGCACCGTGAGCAGCACCAGCAGCCGCGCGCCGTACACGTAGCTCACGGCCACGCCGGCCACCACCCAGGCCAGCAGGCCGCTGGCATCGTAGCCCACCAGCTGGTAGAGCTGGCTGGTGAGAATGATGCTGGCCCCGAACAGCAGCAGCCCCAGCCCGATGAGGCCGTGGCCGAGGTCTTCGTTGCCGCGCCGCAGGAAGAACGCGCCGGCCGCGTAGCTGCCCGTGAGGCTGCCCAGCAGCAGCGCCAGCCGCAGGGCGGTGGGCAGCGCCTGCCAGTTGGCCGCCACCACGCTCAGCGCACTCAGGCCCACCAGGATGCTGCCCAGCAGCGGCAGCAGCCCCAGGGGCTGGGCTTCGGGCGGGTAGCGGGCCAGCAGCTGCTGCCGCTGCGCCTCGCTGATGAGGCCATCGGCGACCCAGCCGGGGCTTTCGGTATCGAGGAATCGGCGAGACAAAGTTTAGGGTATGGGGGTAGGAGGGCGTGAGGGTATGGGTTACTGGCAGGTGCAGCCGGGAGCAAAAGAACAACATTGCCGCCTCACTCCTGCCCTTACGCCCACCTACCCTCCTACCCTACTTTTTCACGGCCCGCGTCATTTCGCGCTTGCCGGGGGGGCCGGGCAGCTTCTCGGTGAGCCAGCCGGCGGCCCGCAGGTTGCGCCGGAACTGGCCCTGGGCGCAGTAGCTCACCAGCACCGCGCCGGGCGCGGCGGCGGCGTAGAGCCGGGCAAAAATGGCTTCGGTCCACAGCTCGGGCTGCTTCTCGGGCGCGAAGGCATCGAAATAAATGAGGTGGTAGTGGGCCGGCGGCAGGGCGGCGGCCTGCAGCGGCTGCGCTATTTTTTGCAGAATGAATCCTGGCGCGAGCTCTACGGGCGCGTTCCAGGCGGCGGCGTGGAGGCGGGCAAACTGTTGGCTTTGGTCCGGGCCCTGCTGGTCCCACTCGGGCTGGAGGGCGGCCACCACCCCGGGGGGCAGCGGTACGGTTTCCAGTCCATCGTATTCGATGAAAACCTTAGTGCCAGCGTCTTGCTTTGCCTGAAGCGTCAGCAAAGCATTCAGCCCCGTGCCCAGGCCCACTTCCAGAATGCGTAGCGGCTGCGCGGCGGTGTGGCCGCCCGCCGCCAGCAGCGGCCGCAGCCCGGCCCCGATGAACACGTGCGCCGATTCCTGCCGCGCCCCGTGGTGCGAGTGGTAGTGCTCGTTGAGCGCGGGCACAAATAGTGTGGCCGAGCCATCGCCAGTCACGCGAACTTCTATCTTTGAATTATTCGACATCTGCTGCTCACTCATCCTTTGTTTCTGCTTAGGCATTCTCCGTGCCACCTCCGCCCATGAACCGTGTAAAAGTAGCCCTCCCCGACGCCTTCCCTTTCAGCACCGAGGCCCCGGTACGCATCACCGACCTCAACTACGGCGGGCACCTCGGCAACGATGCCCTGCTGGGCATTCTGCACGAGGCGCGGGTACAGTTCCTGCAATCGTCGGGCCTGCCCGTGGAGTTCGACCCCGAAACGAAGTTCGGCCTCATCATGGTGGACGTGGCCGTGGAGTTTAAGAACGAGGCCTTCCACGGCGACATCCTGCGCGTGGATATTGCCGCTACCGAGCCCAACAAGTACGGCTTCGACGTGGTGTACCACGTGCACAGCGCCGGCAAAGAAGTGGCCCGCGCCAAAACCGGCATGCTCTGCTTCGACTACAACACCCACAAGCTGCGCCTGCTGCCCGAAGGGCTGGCCGCGCGGCTGGGGTAGCCCCGGGAACCCAACGCCCTGTTGGCTTGTATCTTTGTGCTATGTTACTGGAACTGCCCCTCGCCCCCGTCATTAAAAAGCGTGATATCCGCAAAACTTCGCCCGAAGACCTGAAGGCTTTCATGGTGGAGCACGGCGAGAAGCCCTTCCGCGCCAAGCAGGTGACGGAGTGGCTGTGGAAAAACACCGCCGCCACGTTTGAGGAGATGAACAACATCTCGGTAGCCACCCGCGAGCTGCTCGACCAGCACTTCGTGATAAACGGCGTGACGGTGCAGAACAAGCAGCTCAGCAACGACGGCACCATCAAATCGGCGTTCAAGCTGTATGATGGCAACGTGGTGGAAGGCGTGCTCATCCCGCACGATACGCGCATGACGGCCTGCATCAGCTCGCAGGTGGGCTGCTCGCTGACGTGCAAGTTTTGCGCTACCGGCTACATGGACCGCAAGCGCAACCTCGACGCGGCCGAGATTTACGACCAGGTGGTGCGTATTCGGGAGCAGTGCGAGGCCCAGTACGGCACGCCGCTCACCAACATCGTGTACATGGGCATGGGCGAGCCGCTGCTCAACTACGCCAACGTGGTGGAAAGCGTGCGCCGCATCACCGCCCCCGATGGGCTGAACATGGCCCCGCGCCGCATCACCATCAGCACGGCCGGCATTGCCAAGATGATTAAAAAGCTGGCCGACGACGACGTGAAGGCCAACCTGGCCCTCTCGCTGCACGCCCCCACCGATGCCAAGCGCAACGAAATCATGCCCATCAACGAGGCCAACTCGCTGGCCGCGCTGAAGGAGGCCCTGCAGTACTACCACCAGAAAACCGGCCGCAAAGTCACCTACGAGTACATCGTGTTCGAGAACTTCAACGACGAGCTGGAGGACGCCGCCGAGCTGCTGAAAATTGCCAAGTGGCTGCCCTGCAAGGTCAACCTCATCGAGTACAACCCCATCGAGAACGCCGCCTACCAGAACGCCGAGGCCGACAAAATCACGGCCTTCCACAAGTTCCTGGCCGACCGGGGCGTGCAAACCAACATCCGCCGCTCGCGGGGCAAGGACATTGATGCCGCCTGCGGACAGCTGGCCGTGAAGGAGGAAAAAGCTTCGGCTTAAACACCGGCCTTAAGACAGAAAGCCCGTCGTGCTATTCGCAGCACGACGGGCTTTTGCGTTGACTAAGGCCCGGGGCTAGCGGCGCTTTTTCGTTGCGTCTTCGCCCAGCAGGATGATGTAGGAGGGGCACTGGGTCACCATCAGGCTGGCCAGCTTGACGCCGAAGGCCCGTCGGCTGTCCTTGTTGTTGATTTGCTCCATGGAGTAAATGCTCAGCAGCCCGGGCATGTTCTTCACAATGGCCGTTTGCATGAGCGTGGTCAGCATGTCCATGCGCTCGGCGGGGGTGCGCTGTTTGAGGGGACGGCGGCGGTCCTCCACGGCCATCTGGGCGCAGATGCTGTCGGCAATGGGCTGCAGCACCACTTTCTCATCGGCCGATACCTCGTTGACGCTCTGGCTCTGGCTGCCCAGCTCCTTCTGCGCCGACGACGTGCGAATGAGCAGGGCCATGGAGCCGGGGCAGTCGGCGCTGAGCTGCTTGATGGCCGCCACGCCCAGGTCGCGGCCCAGCTTGTTGTTGCTCATCTTGCGGCGCTTGCCTTCGGTCATCAGGGCGCTGAAGCCTTCGGCGTGCTCGCTCATGCTCGTGAGCATGAGGCGGCGAAACAGGTCGTCGGCCTGCTGGGGCGTGAGCTTGTCGAGGGGTTCCTTCTGGCTGGCTTCCTGAATGCGGGTGCAGAGCGAAGAAGCCATCTGCCGGATAAACCGGTTCTGGCCCGGCAGGGTATCGGCTTCGGCCTGGGCTCGGGCAGACGGGCCGCTCAGCAACAGAACAAACAAAAAGATGGCAGCGGCGGAAAAGTGTTTCATGCGGAAAGTGGGAAACCTGGGAAAGGAAATATGGTGTAGCAAAGTAGTTACGCGGAAACAGCTGCGGGGAAAAAGCCCGTCATGCTGAGCGCAGCCGAAAGCAGCCGCCTATTTTATTTTGCCAAAGCGAATGGTGATTTCGGCAAAGGGAACGGTAGTACCGTTGCTGTACTGATAGCCGGGGCCATAAGCGCCGTTTTCGTTGTAGGAAGCGTGCACGTAGAGCAGGCCCAGGCCGCCGCCAATGCGCGGCCCGGCATAGCGCAGGCCCGCAATGCCGGCAATGAGCGTGGCCGTGCCGTAGTTGTCGCGGTCGCGCAGCACGTAGGTTTCGTTAATCAGCGAGATGCGGCGGCTGACGCGGGTGGCCCCGCCCAGCATCAGCACCGGCGTGCTCGAAAACCCGGTGCGGCCGGCAAAGCCGTAGCCGATGCCGGCGGTCAGGTTGTGGTCGGCGCCGCCGTAGGTGGCGTTGGCGTAGGTGACGCCGCCCGTGCCGCCGCTGGTAAAGAGCAGCATGGCCCCTACCCCGGCCCGCACCTTCTCGGCCACCGGAAAGCTGAGCTTGGGCGTGAGGCCCACAAAATTGTCGCTGCCGGCATCGGGCACGATGCTGACAATGGCCCCCATCGAGAAATTGTCGGTGATGCCGTAGTTCAGGTTTAGGATAAACAGCTCCATGTTTTGCACGTAGCCTTCGCCCTTGCGCAGGTTGCGGGCGGTGGGCCCGAAAAACAGGCGGTTGCCGTTGCCCACGTCGTCGTAGCCGCGCCGGGCCTGCTCGGCGGTGAGCACGACGAGCTGCTTGAGGTTTTGGCGCTGGATGTGCAGCACGCCCAGGTCTTTGGTGGTGAATTCCAGCTCGTCGGCCGTGGCGGCGCTCATCACCCCGATGAAAGTGTTGCCCGATTTCAGCTCGACGCTGTAGGTGGCCCCAATCACTTCGGTGGGGGTGCCGTAGCTGGTAGCCGGTGGGGTGGTGGGCAGCGGGGCCGGGGCACTGCCGGGCGGCGGCGGGGCGGGGGCCGCCGGCAGGCTGTTGAGAACGGGCGGGGCCGTCTGGGCCTGGGCCGTGATGCTGGCCAGCGCCAGCGCCCCACTACAACCGAGCAGGGGTAGAAGTTTTTTCATGGAGAGGAAAATTTCTCCAAATTATGGCTAATTCATGAACTTCCCGCATCAGCCCGCCGGCGGCCGGCGCGGGCCGCCTACTTTTTCCACTTGCCGGTGGAGCGGGGCCGGCCGCTCATGATTTCCTCGGTCGACTCGCCGGGGGCTATTTCCTCCAGGCGCACGCGCACGGCGTGGGCCTTGGGCTGCACCCGCTGGCCGAAGGCATCGGCAAACTCCTGGGTGAACTCGGCCCCGAAAAAGATGATGAGCGAGGAGTAGTTCACCCACAGCAGCAGCACGATGGCCGAGCCCGCCGCCCCAAACGCCGAGCCGGGGTTCGACTTGGCGATGTAGAAGGCAATGAGAAACTTGCCCAGCACGAACAGCAGCGCCGTGATGAAGGCCCCCACCCCCACGTCGCGCCAGCGGATGATGGCATCGGGCAGGAAGCGGTAGATAAGCGCAAAAAGCAGCGTGGTGACGCCCAGCGACAGGCTGAAATCGACCAGCTTGATGGCGATGACGCCCACCTCGGGCAGCTTCTGCTGCAGCCAGCCGGTGAAGGCGCTGAGCACGGCGCTAATCACGAAGGAAATGAGCAGCAGCAGGGCCACGCTCAGAATGAGCCCGAACGAGAGCAGGCGCTGCTTGATGAAGGCCCCGATGCCGATGCCGTTGGTTTTCACCTTCAGGTTCCAGATGTCGTTGATGCTTTCCTGCAGGGTGACGAAGAAGGTGGTGGCCGCAAAAATGAGCGTGGCCACCCCAATGGTGGTGGCCACCGGCCCGCGCTGCTGCACCGTGAACTTGGCAATGCTTTCCTGCAGAAACGCGGCCGACTCCGGCCCCACCAGCCCTTTCAGCTGGCCGTAAATCTGGCCGGTGATGGCCTCGCCCCCGTAGGCCGCGCTGGCCACCGTGATGACGATGAGCAGCAGCGGCGGCAGCGAAAAAATGGTGTAGTAGGAGAGCGCCGCCGCGTGCCGGAAGGAGTTGTTGTTTCCGAACTCGCCGGCCGATGCCTTGAGCACCGCCAGCACATCCGAAAATTTATAGTGAGTGGCCATGAAGCAGAAAAAAGGTCGCTGAAGAAGAAAATGTCTGCTTTTAGTACGGCAGAAAACGTGTGGCGTTGGCATGGGGCGGGACTGCCCCCCGCCCGGCGCCGAACTTCAGCGGCAGCGGCGTCCAACGGCGGGCGGGGGCCCGCCCCGCCCCTACGCCCGCGCCAGGGTCCAGCGCAGGGTTTCGATGGGGGCGGCGCGCAGGGCGGCGGCCAGCGCGGCATCGTCCCGGAACTGCAGCTGGGTGAGCACGCCGGCCTCCACGCTCACCTCAATTTCGGGCTCCCGAAACGGCCAGGGCCGGATGATGACCGGGCCGCCTGCTTCGGGCCGGGCCAGGGTGTGGGTGGTGCCGTCGGGTCCGCGCGAGATTTCCACGGCGCGGCCCATTTCCGGGATTTCGTGGCGGCAGAGGATGAGCGACAGCCGGTCGCACCAGTGCAGCAGGGCGTAGGCCTGGTCGGCCTCGGCCTTGGTGAGGTGCAGGGCGCGGCGCCACTGCCGCTGGCGGGCTTTCAGCTCATCCAGGAAGGCATCGATTTCCTTCGATTGGCCGCGCAGGCCGTCGTAGAGGCAGCTCAGGTGCAGGCTGGTGAGCAGGCTGCGCCAGCGCCCCTGGAAGCGGGCAGCGGCCAGCACGCCGGCGGCCTGCTCCATCGAGAATTCCTGTTGGGTGAAGTTGGCGGGGGCGCCGGCGGCGGTGAGGCCGTGGTGACCGCCGCGCCCGTGCCAGTCGGCCTGCTCGTCGTCGTGCTGGGCAATGGCGGCCAGCAGGCCCACCCAGCGGTGGGGCGGCAGCGTGGGGGCCCAGTGCCAGGCCAGCTGCGCGGCCAGCAGGGCGTGGGCCTGCTGGTAGATGATTTGCCAGCCGGCGGGCGTGGAGTTGACTATCATGGGGCGGGGGCAGTAAGGGCAGGGAACGAGCTTTTAGCAAACCGTCATGCTGAGGGCAGCGCAGCGGAGCCGAAGCATCTCTACCGCAGCAGTAAACGGATTAGTTGCGCAGTAGAGATGCTTCGACTCCGCTGCGCTGCCCTCAGCATGATTTCCGGGGGTGGAGGACCTGCGTGCCGCCCACGCCCCGCGCGGGCCGCACCACCGACCACGCCACCCGCCAGGAAGGCAGTGCCGCCGTCGATGCCGAGGAGTTGAAGGTGTGCCTGGGCCTCTACCGCACCTATACCGGCCTGCTGCACGAGCACTTCGAAAACCCCGAGCTGGCCTACTTTCCCTTCCCCAACACCACCGGCACCCCGGCCGATGGCAACCTGCCCAGCCAGCCCCCGGCAGTCGCCTGATTTGCACTTCATTGGTTAAAAATATTCCTTTTACCGCTCCGGGCTCGGCCGGAGCAGCTCAAGAAGCTCCTTTGGGGGCTCCGGGCTAGATGGGAAGAGTAAAAGGGGCTCCTTTGGAACGCACAAGGAAGGAAGCGAGGCATTATTCTTGCAACCTCTCCTGCTTCAACCTTTCCCGTAAAATGATGAAAATCTTTACTCTCGGCTTACGCCGCCTGCTATTGCTATTACTGCTGCCGCAGGTGGCTTGGGCGCAACCCACCTGGCAATGGGCCAGCCAAGGCCAAGGCACCAGTCCTACCAACGGCTCATCGAGGGTGATGGCTACTGCTATCGATGGAGTGGGCAATACTGTGGTGGCCGGCGTTTTCAATGGCACGCTCACGTTGGGGTCAACCACGCTGGTTTCAGCATCAAACCGGCTGCCGATTTTTGAGTATAACATCTTTGTAGCGCGTCTAAGCCCGACAGGCCAGTGGCTGCAAGCCGTTCGAGCGGGCGGCTCAACCGATACGCAAGTGAATAGCATTGCTATAGATGCAGCGGGGAATGCTGTAGTCATGGGTAGCTTTGGCCACGCGGGTACCAGTGGCACTTCAGGTGCAGACACCACTGTTTTTGGAAACATTACGCTTGTTAGCACCAGCCGACATTCCCAATATGTTGCACGCCTGAACGCTGCGGGCATTTGGACGCAAGCAGTGAGTTTTAATGGCTCCAATATCACCGCAGATGATGTTAGACCGGGCCAAATGGTCATTGATGCCAATAACAATGCCGTGGTGGCGGGGAATTTTACCGGCACTCTCACTTTGGGTAGCACCACGCTCACCAGCGCACCGGCCGGTGACATCTTCGTAGCCCGGCTCAGCCCAACCGGCCAGTGGGTGCAGGCGGTGCAGGCCGCCGATGCCGCCACCACCGGCTCGGCCTCCGTGAATGCCGCAACGCTCGATGCCGGAGGCAATCTGATTATAGCCGGTTCGTACCAAAACACTTTTCACTTTGGCGCTACGCCTCCGCTGACCAACACCACCGCGTTCCGCAACATTTTTGTGGCCCGCCTGAGCCCCACCGGGCAATGGTTCCAGGCCGTTCGGGCTGGTGGCAACTTTGTTAATCAAGCCGGCTGTGTAGCTACAGACGGCGCTGGCAATGTGATAGTGGGCGGCTACATTAATGGAACGACAAACTTTGGCAACACCACCCTGACCACCCCAACAGGCAAGCCGGACATATTCGTCGCCTGGCTAAATGCGGCCGGAACCTGGACCCAAGCCGTGCAAGCCGGAGGCCCTGGTGAAGATTACATCGGCGCGCTGGCCGTTGATGCTGCAGGGAATGTAGTAACGACAGGATTGTTTGGCCTGGTATCCAGCACCACTATCGGTGGGGGACAGCCGGCCAGCTTTGGCTCAACAGTGCTCACCAATGCAGGCTTTATCGACATTTTCGTGGCTCAATTGAATCCGGCTGGGCAATGGACATGGGCACTGTCAGCAGGCGGAACATCCGGGGATAGTGGCATTGCCATGGCCTTGTCGCTCAATGGCGCCATAACCGTAGCTGGGAATTTCAGTAGTGCAGCGAGCTTCTCTCCCTTCACGCTCAGTACGCCCGGCAATACTAGTACGGCCTTCGTGGCCCGCCTCAGCAGTTCCTCACTGGCCACCCGCGCCGCCACGCCCGCCGAAGTCTTCACCCTGGCCCCCAACCCCACCACCACCCAGGTGCACCTGAGCTGGCCCGCCGCCAGCGCCGCCGCCCGCCCCGTGCAGGTGCTCGACGGCCTGGGCCGCCAGGTGCGCCAGCTGGAACTGCCCGCCCGCGCTACCGCCGCCGCGCTTGATGTGCAGGGCCTGGCCCCTGGCCTCTACCTCGTGCGCTGCGGCGCGGCCGTGGGCCGGCTGGTGGTCGAATAAGGCTCATGTATCTTTGGCTAAATCAATTTCTACCCAATGATGAAAGCCACTACTCCGCGCCTGTGGGCCCTTCTGCTACTGCTGTTGCTGGCCGGACCGGCGTGGGCCCAGCCGACGTGGCAGTGGGCAAGCGGCCTAACCCCGACGGCCACAACCGTCACCTCAAGCGTGAATGCCACGGCGGTGGATGCGGTCGGCAATGTAGTAGTCACCGGCTATTTTAAGGGTAGCCTCACGCTGGGCAGCTTCGCGCTGACCAGTGCCGGGGGCCGGGATATTTTCGTGGCCCGGCTCAGTCCGGCGGGTGTGTGGCTTCAAGCCGTTCAGGCCGGCGGCACTACCGATGATGAGGCGTTTGCCGTGGCACTCGATGCCAGCGGCAACGCCACCGTAGCGGGCAGCTTCACCAGCCCCACCATCGGCTTTGCCACCACAACCCTGGCCAATGCGGGGGGCAGCGACATCTTCGTGGCCCGGCTGAGCACGGCGGGCACTTGGACGCAGGCGGTGCGGGCGGGTTCGCCGGCCGGGGAAGGGGCACTTGCCCTGGCAGTCGATGCCGGGGGCAATGCCGTGTTAGCAGGAAACTTCAACGGTGCAAGTGCGACGTTTGGGCCCCTCACGGTGGCTAGCGTAGGTGGAAGGGACATTTACGTAGCCCGGCTGAGCGTAGCTGGCATCTGGACGCAGGTGGTGCAGGCGGGCAGCAGCGGCGATGAATTTGTGAAAGGCCTTGCGGTGGACAATACAGGTACGGTAACCATTTGCGGGGTCTTTTTTGGCACAATGGGGTTTGGGTCCCTCTCCGTGACAAGTGCAGGCGACCAGGACCTCTTTGTGGCGCGCCTAAACAGTGCCGGGGTTTGGACGCAGGCTGTGCAGGCAGGCGGCACCAGCTACGACCAGGCCAATGCCGTGGCGGTAGATGCCGCCGGCAATGCCGTCGTGGTGGGGATAACCGGCAGCAATACGCCCACCTTCGGCACCATCCAGCTGCCAGGCCCTCCGAATTTCCCCGAACCAATAAGGAAGAAGCTGTTTGCGGCCCGTCTCAGTGCGGCCGGCACCTGGACACAAGCTGTCCAGGCTGGCAGTACTGACCAGGCAACGGCCACGGCGGTGCGGCTGGCCAGCGGCACCGGGGATGCCATCGTTACTGGTTTTTTCAGCGGCTACATCACGCTGGGCACGCAACTCATGAGCGTTGGCATCTCCGATGTGTTCGTGGTGCGCCTGGAGGCGGCCGGCACCTGGGCACAGGCCGTTCGGGCCGGCGGACCAGAGGAAGATTATGCGCAGGCACTGGCTATTGACGGAGGAGGCAATGCGATAGTAGCGGGCGAATTTGACCGCACCGCTACCTTCGGCGCTACGACGCTCACGGCCACCAACACCACCAACCAAGCAGTTTTCGTGGCCCGCCTCACCGGCCTTGCCACCCCCACCACCACCCGCGCCGCCATGCCCGCCGAAGCCTTCACCCTGGCCCCCAACCCCACCACCACCCAGGTGCGCCTGGGCTGGCCCGAAGCCGCCGCCACGGCCCGCCCCGTGCAGGTGCTCGACGGCCTGGGCCGCCAGGTGCGCCAGCTGGAGCTGCCCGCCCGCGCTACCGCCGCCGCGCTTGATGTGCAGGGCCTAGCCCCCGGCCTCTACCTCGTGCGCTGCGGCGCGGCCGTGGGCCGGCTCGTGGTGGAGTAGCGCGAATTTTGTAGTTCGCATGCCCCGCGCCGTTAAAGCCGTTCGCGCCGTTCGGATATCGTTCTGCCACGCGAACTACAAAGTTCGCGCTACTTTCGGCCATGCCCACGCCCCTCACCATTTCGCTGCCCGATGGCCGCCGGCTGGGCCTGACGCGCTACGGCAACCCCGCGCACCGGGCGGTGGTGTTTCACCACGGCTTTGGCTCCTCGGGGCTGGAATTGCCGGGCGATGAAGCTTTGCTGGCCCGCCTGCAGCTCCAGATTCTGGCGCCCGACCGGCCGGGCGTAGGGCAGTCCAGCGTGTTTCGGCCGCTCACGTTTCCTTCGTTTGCCGATGACGTGGTGGCCATGCTCGATGCGCTGGGCATTGCCGGGCCGGTGGGCGTGATGGGCTGGTCGGTGGGCGGGGTGCACGCGCTGGCGCTGGCGGCGCGGCACCCGGCGCGGGTGGCGGCCGGGCAGCTGCTCAGCACCTGCCTGCCGCTGGGCGAGCGCGCCGCCTATCGCCACCTCTCGTGGCTGTGGAAGGGGCTGCTGTGGGGCCAGCTGGGCTTTCCGTGGCTGAACCGGACCACGTTTCTCTGGCTCAGCCGGCAGTGGCAGCGTCGCCCCGACCGCACCATTGCCTGGTTTATCCGCCTCATGCGTTCCGAGGAAGCCCGCGTCACGGCCCGCTACCGGGCGCTGCTGCGCGATGCGGCGGTGCAGGGCTTTGCCCACCACGGCCGGGGCGTGTATGACGATGCCCAGGCCTGGTGCCGCCCGCCGGGCTTCCGCATCGAAGACGTGCAGTGCCCCATGCGCCTCTGGCACGGCGCGGCCGATGGCGTGTGGGCCCCGGGCAATATCCCTTACCTGGCCCGGCGGCTGGGCGGCGCGCCGGTGCGGCTGCTGCTGGCCCAGGGCCACATGCTGTACCTCGAAAACTGGCCGGCTATTCTGGAAGAGATGGCCGGGCTGCTGTAGCGCAAACTTTCAGCCCGCGTCCCCGCGCCGTCCGAACTAATTGCCGGTGTGCCGTTCTTTGGTTTATCAATACCCCTCCAACCGGCGCGGAGCCGCGAACTACAAAGTTCGCGCTACAGCTCGGCTAGCCTAGCGTTCCCCTCTTGAACAACTACCTCCAACAAATCCTCGACAACCCGCTGGCCGCGCTGGCCATCGTCGGCAATCTGGTCATCATCGAAAGCCTGCTCTCCGTCGACAATGCCGCCGTGCTGGCCACCATGGTGGGCGACCTGCCCCGCGAGCAGCGCCAGAAGGCCCTGCGCTACGGCATTTTCGGGGCTTATATTTTCCGGGGGCTGTGCATTGTGTTTGCCTCCTACCTCATCCGGTTCTGGTTTCTGAAGCCGCTGGGCGGGCTCTACCTGCTCTACCTGGTGTACGACCATTTCCGACCCACCCCCAAAACCGACGACGACGACGGCGAAGCCATCGACAAGGAGAAAAGCTGGGTGTATAAGCGCACGCTGGGCCTGTTCGGGAAGTTCTGGGCCACCGTGGCCCTCATTGAGCTGATGGACCTGGCCTTCAGCATCGACAACGTGTTTGCCGTGGTGGCCTTCACCGACAACCTGCTGCTGATTTGCGTGGGCGTGTTTATCGGCATTCTGGCCATGCGGCTGGTGGCGCAGGCCTTCGTGCTGCTCATGGGCAAGTACCCGTTTCTGGAAACGGCCGCCTTCGTGGTCATTGCCCTGCTGGGGCTGAAGCTGATGCTCTCGCTGCTGAGCCACTTCCTGCCCGGCCACCCCCTCAGCGTAGCGCTGGAAAGCGAGGCCGCCGACGTGGCCCTGACCGTGCTCACGGTGGCCTGCTTCCTGGTGCCGTGGGCCACGTCGCTGCTCTTCAACGTGCCGCAGCGGCCGGCCGGCAACCGCGCCGCCGAGGCCCGGCGGGCCGAGGATGGGCACTAAGGATTGCCTTGCTATTTGTGGGCGGTTTGCCTGAAAATATTCCGCCTCGGCAACGCAACCACGGGGCCAGGGTCGCGGTCAGCCATCCAATGGCATGCACTGCCGCCGGCTGGCGGGGGCGATGCGTGCCGCTACCTGCTTTCCACTGTCCATGAAAAAACTTACGCACTGCCTACGGGCTCTTTCCTGGCTGGGCCTGGTGGCCGCGCCCGGCGTCGTTCACGCGCAGGCCCAAACCTGGCAATGGGCCACCGCGCCCACGGCCATCGTCGACCCCGGCGGCGCCCCCAATGCATTGGGCGGCTCCGGCGTGTCGGCCATCGCGCTCGATGCCACCGGCAACACCGTGGTGGCCGGGTCGTTCTACGGCAGCATCACGCTGGGCAGCACCACCCTTACTAGTGCCGGCAACACCGACATTTTCGTGGCCAAGATGAGCCCCACCGGCGAGTGGCTGCAGGCCGTGCGGGCCGGCGGGCCGGGCGAAGACGTCGTCATGGCCCTCAAGCTGGATGCCGCCGGCAATGCTGTGCTGGCGGGCCGCTTTGGCCGCATTGCCACGGTGGGCACGGCCACGTTTGGCAGCACCACCCTCACCGTGGCGGGCAGCAACGGCAATTCCGATGGGTTTGTCGCCCGGCTCAGCCCCGGTGGGCAGTGGCTCCAGGCAGTGCAGGTGGGCGGCACGGGCTCCGACCAGATATCGGCCATGGACCTCGATGGGGCCGGCAACGCCGTGGTGGTGGGCAATTTTACGGGCAGCGTGGCACTAGGCGCCACCACCTACAGCGCGCCCACCGGCGCCACCCACCTGTTCGTAGCCAAGCTGAACCTCGGCACCGGCACCTGGACCGCTCTGAACCAGGGCAGCAGCTTGTTTGCGGTCCAGCCCGGTGCGCTGGTCCTCGATGCGGCCGGCAACGCCGTTGTGGCGGGCCGCTACAGCGGCAGCATCACCCTGGGCGGCACCACGCTGACGCCAACGCGGAGCGAAGGCACTTTTGTGGCGCGCCTGAGCGCCGGCGGCCAGTGGACCCAGGCTGTGCAGCCCGGCCAGTCGCCCGGCAGCTTCGCGCCGCCTTCGGTCATCAACTCGCTGGTGGTCGATGCCGCGGGCACCGTCACGATGGTGGGCACGCTCATCGAAAGCGCCACGTTTGGCAGCACCACCCTCACCAGTGCCGGCACCTACGATGTGTTCGTGGCGAAGCTCAACGCCGCCGGCCAGTGGACGCAGGCCGTGCGCGCCGGCGGTCCCGTCAACGACATCCCCGGCTCCATTGCCCTCGATGCGGCGGGCAATGCCGTTATCACCGGGCTTTTCGGGCCGTATGGCTCCTACACCCAGCTGACGGCTACGTTCGGCAACATCACCCTTACCAGCGCGGGCACCTACGATGCCTTTGTGGCCACCCTTAGCCCCAGCGGGCAGTGGCTGCAAGCCGTGCGCGCCGGCGGCACGGGCAGCGACGTTGCCGGACCGCTGGCCATCGATGCAGCCGGCAATATCACGGTAGGCGGCAGCTGCACAGGCCCGGCCGCCTTCGGCAGCACCACCCTTGCCAGCACCAGCAGCTACGGCATGGCCTTCGTGGCCCGGCTCAGTAGCCAGGCGCTGGCCGCGCACACTGCTGCGCCAGCCGAGCCGTTCTCGCTGGCGCCCAACCCCGCCACCGGTACCGTGCATCTCACCTGGCCCGAAACCAGCAGTGCCGCGCGCCCGGTACAGGTGTTCGACGCGCTGGGCCGCGAAGTGCGCCGCCAGCAACTACCGGCCCGAACCACCGAGGCTACACTCGACGTGGCCGGCCTGGCCCCGGGCCTCTACATGGTGCGCTGCGGCGCAGCCGCCAGCCGCCTGCAGGTTGATTGAATTAAGAGTCAGGAGTTGAAAAGGCCCGTCTGGATGTCCAAGCGGGCCTTTTTTAATTCTCAACCTCTAACTATTAGCTTTTCAAATGCGCCAGCATGTCGGCCGTCATCTTATCGAGGTCGAAATCGGGCTGCCAGCCCCAGTCCTGCCGGGCTTTGGAATCGTCGATGCTGGCGGGCCAGGAGTTGGCAATCTGCTGGCGGCCGTCGGGCTTGTAGCTCACCTGGAAGTCTGGCACATGCTTCTGAATACTGGCCGTGATTTCGGCCGGTGAGAAGCTCATCGCGCCCAGGTTGTAGCTGGTCCGCACCTTGATTTGCTCGGCCGGCGCGTGCATCAGTTCTAGGGTGGCCTTCAGGGCGTCGGGCATGTACATCATCGGCAGGTAGGTGTCTTCTTCGAGGAAGCACTCGTAGTTTTCGCCGGCCACGGCCTTGTGGTAGATGTCCACGGCGTAGTCGGTGGTGCCGCCGCCGGGCAGGCTCTTGTAGCCGATGAGGCCGGGGTAGCGCAGGCTGCGCACGTCCAGCCCGTGCTTGCGGTGGTACCACTCGCACCACTGCTCGCCGGCCAGCTTGCTGATGCCGTACACCGTGTTGGGGTTCATGATGGTGACCTGCGGCGTGTGGTCGCGCGGGGTATCGGGCCCGAACACGGCAATGGAGCTGGGCCAGTACACCTGGGCCACGCCGTGGGCCACGGCCGCTTCGAGCACAATGAGCAGGCCGTCCATGTTCAATTGCCAGCCGAAGAGCGGGTTTTTCTCGGCCGTGGCCGAAAGCAGCGCCGCTAGGTGATAAATCTGCCTGGGCCGGTACTGGCGGATGAGCTTGTCGAGGCGGGTGCGGTCGAGCACATCCAGCAGCTCGAAGGGGCCGCCGGCCAGCATGTTGGGGTCTTTGGGGGGGCGCACGTCGGCGGCTACTACCAGGTGGGGCTCGTAGCGCTGGCGCAGCGCGGCCACCAGCTCCAGCCCGAGCTGGCCGCAGGCGCCAATGACCAGCACGGAGCCGGGTAAAACAGAGGTATCGGGGTCGCCGGAAGTGGGAGTCATGCGGGGGCGGGGAATAAAAATGAGGATGGGAGCGTTGCAAAGATACCGTCTCTGCTAAAGCCTAAGCGGCCTGCACTACGTACTTGCATTTCCACACTGCCCAGGCGCCTCCCCCGAAGCGCTCCTTTCTATGCCTGAAAACAATCTTTATTCGCTGATTTACCGTAGCCAGGCCTCCCGGGCCGTGCACGAAGTCACCCTTACTTCGCTGGTGCGCAAAGCCCGCCAGCACAACGCGCAGATTCAGCTTACCGGCCTGCTGCTCTTTGCCAAAGGCCAGTTTCTGCAGCTGCTGGAAGGCCCCGAGCCCGCCTTGAGCGACCTGTTTGCCGTCATCAACGACGACCCGCGCCACTACGACGTGCGGACGCTGGCCTACGGGCCCATCGAAAAACGGTCGTTTCCGCGCCTGCCCATGGCTTATGCGCCCGTGGATACCGCTTTTATAGAAAAAGCGGCCCGCTGCCTGCCCGTCACCACCGTGGGCCTCACGCCCGCGCCCTGCGAAGAGGTGCACGAATTGCTGCGCTCCTTCGCCCACGGCCACGCCCAGGTGCACTGACCAAGCCTCGCGGTATCTTTGGGCCCATGAGTGCCCGGTTGGCTGCCATATTTGTTGGATTAAGCTGGTTGCTGACCGGCCCGCTGCTGCGCGCCCAAACCCCGGCCCTCTCCCCCTACCGCAACCTGGTGATGGAAGGCGGTGGCATCCGCGGCATTGCCTACGGCGGCGCCCTGCTCGAGCTGGAGCAGCGCGGCGTGCTGCGCGAGATTCGGCGGGTGGGCGGCACCTCGGCGGGGGCCATTCAGGCGGCGCTGCTGGCGGTGGGCTACTCGGCCCAGGAAATCATCGACGTGGTGAATGCCACGCCCGTGCAGCGGCTGAACGACGGCCGGTTCATTTTTTTCGGGGGCACGCACCGGCTCATCACGCAGTACGGCTGGTACCGGGGCGATGAGTTCAGCACCTACCTCGGCGAGCTGGTGGCCCGCAAAACCCAGCGCCCCAACCTCACGCTGGCCGAGCTGCACGCGCTGGCCCAAAAGGAGCCCACGCGCTTCCGCGACCTCTACACCACCGGCACCAACCTCACGCTGCAGCGCGTGCAGGTGTTCAGCTACGAAACCACCCCCACCATGCGTGTGGCCGACGCCGTGCGCATCAGCATGAGCATTCCGCTCTACTTCCGGGCCGTGCTGCTCGATGCCGAAAACAAGGTGATAACCGGCACGCCCGCCCCCGGCCAGCCCGTGCAGGTGCTCGTGGATGGCGGCCTGCTGGCCAACTACCCCATCGACCTGTTCGATTACCCGCGCTACCTGCCCGCCGGCTTCACCGGCCCGCCCGATGCCCGCGGCCATGTCTTCAACCCCGAAACCCTGGGCCTGCGCCTCGACCGCGCCGAGCAGATTCCGCTGGATGGCGCACCCGCCGGCCGCCGGCAGCTCGCGCCCTACGACATCACCGATTTCAACACCTACATGGGCGCGCTCTACACCGTGGCCCTCGAAAACCTCAACCCCGTGCAGCCGGGCGACTGGCAGCGCACCATCAGCATCGACTTCCTGAACTTCAGCCCCAAAATCAAGCGCATCTCGGCCGCTCAGAAGCAGCAGCTGATGGACAGCGGGCGCAAGGGCGCGCAGGCGTTTTTTAAAAAATGAGGAATGAAGAATGAGGAATGAAAAATTGGCAAACGCCCTGAGCTGCGCCCGTTTCTTCTTGCTCGTCTCCTTTTCCTCATGGACAATTCTTCATTCCTCATTCCTCATTCTTCATTAAAAATGTACGCCACCCTCCAGCCCGACCTCACCCAGCAGCTTCAGGAAATCAAAGACGCCGGCCTTTTCAAGAAGGAGCGCATCATCACTTCGCCCCAGGGCGCGGAGATTGAAACCAACGAAGCCGGCGAAGTGCTGAACTTCTGCGCCAACAACTACCTGGGCCTGAGCTCGCACCCCGAGGTGATTAAAGCCGCCAAGGAAACCATCGACTCGCACGGCTACGGCATGTCGTCGGTGCGCTTCATCTGCGGCACGCAGGACATTCACAAGGAGCTGGAGGCCAAACTGGCCGAGTTTCTGGGCACCGAGGACACCATTCTCTACGCCGCCGCCTTCGACGCCAACGGCGGGGTGTTCGAGCCGCTGTTCAACGAGCAGGACGCCATTATTTCGGATGCCCTGAACCACGCCAGCATCATCGACGGCGTGCGGCTGTGCAAGGCCCAGCGCTACCGCTACGCTCACAACGACATGGCCGACCTCGAAAAGCAGCTCCAGGATGCCGTGGCCAAGGGCACCCGCCACCGCATCATCGTGACGGATGGCTCGTTCTCGATGGACGGCACCATCGCGCAGCTCGACAAAATCTGCGACCTGGCCGACCAGTACCAGGCCCTCGTGATGATAGACGAGTGCCACTCGATGGGCTTCCTGGGCAAAACCGGCCGGGGCACCCACGAATACCGCAACGTGCTGGGCCGCGTCGACATCATCACCGGTACGCTGGGCAAGGCGCTGGGCGGGGCCATGGGCGGCTTCACTTCGGGCCGCAAGGAAATCATCGACATGCTGCGCCAGCGCAGCCGGCCGTATCTGTTCTCGAACACGCTGGCCCCGGCCATCGTGGGTGCTTCGCTCCGCGTGCTGGAGCTGCTGACGGAAAGCACCCAGCTGCGCGACCAGCTCGAAGAAAACACCAAGTATTTCCGCGAAAAGATGACCGCCGCGGGTTTCGACATCACGCCCGGCGAGCACCCCATCGTGCCCGTCATGCTCTACGACGCCAAGCTGGCCCAGGAGTTTGCCGCCAAAATGCTCGACGAAGGCATTTACGTGGTGGGCTTCTACTACCCCGTGGTGCCGCAGGGCAAGGCCCGCATCCGGGTGCAGCTGAGCGCGGCGCACACCCGCGAACATCTGGACAAGGCCATTGCGGCCTTCACCAAAGTGGGCCGGGAGCTGGCCGTGCTGAAGTAAGCCAGACCACACAAAAAAAGCCCCGCTGGCAATGCCAGCGGGGCTTTTTTTGTGAACCGAGGAGGCTACTCGCGCACCACGCGCTGGGTGAGCACGCCCTCCGAGGTCTGCACCCGGAAGGTGTACACGCCTGCCGCCAGCTGGCGCAGGTCCAGCGCCGCCATGCCGGCCGCTACGGTACCCGTGTGCACCACCTGGCCCAGCGAGTTGAGCACCGTCAGCTGCGAAGCCTTGGCTTTGGCACCCGTCAGCTCCATCGTCAGGCGGCCGTCGGCCGTCGGGTTAGGATACACTCGCAGGCTCACGCCATTGAGCGAAGCCACGGCCGTGCCCGTCACCAGTACCGGGGTGGAGGGAGCCGACGAGCAGCCGCCGGGCACCGACAACACCACGGTGTAGGAGCCGTTCAGCGGGGCGTTGGGCAGCGTTACGGAGAAGTTCGTGCTGGCTGCCCCTACGGACTGACCACCCACGAAGAACTGATACAGCACGCCGGCCACCGGGTTGGTGCTCAGCTGCACGCCGCCGCCGGGCAGGGCAAAAGCCGTGAGCGTAGGCGTGGGCACGCCGGGGCTGATGGTTACCGTCGTAGTGGCTGTTGTGCCGTTGCACACGCCCGTGGTCGTCACCGTGTTGGTGATGGTGTAGGTACCCGTGCTGATTTGCGTGCCCAGGGCAATGGCGCCCGTCACGGGGTCGAGGCGCAGGCCCGTGCCCGTGGTCGAGAACGTGCCGGCCACCGCACCCGTTGCCAGCACCGGCAATACCGTGGCGCCGCCGGTGCAAAGAATCGCCGAAGGATAGCTGAAGGCCGCGTTGGGCGGCGTTACCAGCGTGAGCACGACGCGGCCCGTCGACGTGCACGGAGCACTTGGGCCGGTGGGCGTGAGTGTGATGGTTACCGTACCGGCGGCCACATCGGCGGCCGAAGGCGTGTAGGTGGCGTTCAGCGTGTTGGCATTGGGCGAGAAGGTGCCCGTGCCGCTGGTGGTGTACGTAGCGCCCGTGGCCGTGCCGGCAATGGTGCCCGCCAGCTGGTAAGGCGTCTGGCCGCAGCTGGTGAATACCGATACCGGCAGCGAGGCTACCAGGCCCGGCGTCACGTTCACCACGATGGGCGTGCGGGTACCGGCGCACTCGGCGCCAATCTGCCAGTTATAGAAGAAGTAGTAGTAACCGGCGAGTGTGCCATCGGTGATGCTTACCAAGCCGCTGGGCGAAGTATAGGGGAAAGCCGTCGCCGGGGTCGATGACCCACCCGAGAAGTCACGGATGAGGCTGGGAGTAGCAGCACTCAGATAGAGCGTGTACTGGCCGGCGGCCGGCACAGAGATGTTGAGGGTGAGCACGGTGGGCGAAACGACAGCGGAAGTATTCGCCGGAACCGGCACCGTTACGGTTGATAGCGGCGTGCCGGTGGTAGAGCTGCCCGGGAGCAGCTGAATCGTAGCCGTACCAGCCGCCGCGTTGGCTGAGCGATACACCGTCACGTTGGTGATGGTGGTGGCGCCAGTTGCCGTGAAATACAGGCCGCCGATGGTATTGGTACCGTCGGCACCGGTCGTAGTTGCCTTGCCTACATTCTCCTGGCTACCCACGAATGCCTCGGCGTACAACGTCGTGTTGGTGAGCAGTACCGGCGATACCACGGACGGACCCGTGCCGATGGCCGTGCCGCCCGTGGCGGTGGTGAAGTAGCGCACATTCACGCCCGTGGCCGTGGTAGCGGTGAGGGTTACGGTGCCACCGGCGCAGGTAGAGAGCGGCGAAGGAGCCGTGAGTACCTGTGGGTTGGTTACCGTCACGGTGGCCACGTTGCTGAAGACCTCGCGGCCGTTGCAGCTCACCTTGGCCCGGAAGTAGGTAGTGGCCGCAAGGTTGCTTGTGGTGAAAGCCGCCGAAGTAGCGCCGGCCACATCCGTAAAGGTGCCCGTAGCGCTGCTGCTGCTCTGGTACTGTATCTGGCCATTGGCCGAGCCGGCGAGGGTCAGCGATACCGGGTTGCTGGAGCACACGCTCATGGTAGTGGGCGAAATCGCGCCGGCAATCGGGGCAGCCACCGTGCGGGTGGGCACCGGGTTCAGCGCGTTGTTGGTCGTGTTGGCATCGCCCACGGCGGTGGCCGTCACGGCGAAGGAGTAGGTACCGAGGGCCGTCATGTTCAGCGTGCCGGGCAGGGCCACGTTCAGCGTGGCATTGCTGGCCAGCGTGCCCGTGCTCACCGTGGCGGTGAAGGTCTGGGCCGCGCCGGTGGGCGGGGTCACCACCACCGTTACGGTGGCGGCGTTGGTGGCGAAGTTCAGGGTAGTCGTGCCGCTGTTGCGAATCTGCACCGTCAGCGGCTCGGCCGCGCCATAGCAGGAGGCGTTAGCCGCCGGGCCCAGCAGGGCCACAGCCGATACGTCGGTGGCTACGGGTGTGAACTCGTACGCGCCCAGGTCGGGAGCCGCGCCACGGGTGATGCCCAGGATGTCATCGGTCACGCGGGTGAGCGGCGTACCCACGTTGTTGAGGGCCACGTTGGCAGGCATCAGGTTGCCGGTAGCCGGGGCCACGAACAGCGGGTCGGCCGAGATGCTGTTCTGGTCGAAGGCGTTGCTGTTGGCCGCCTGCCAGTTGGCCAGCGTGGTGTAAGCCGTGGTGTAGTAGCCCACGCTGCCGGTGGGCACGTACAGGTCGTTGTAGTTGCTGGTCGGCGCGTTGGTCACGTAGTACAGGCCATACTTGGTGCCCGTGCCCGTGCGCGTGATGCTCACCACGTTGTTACGGATGTCGGCGCTAACGCCCGAGCTGTAGATGCCGTAGGTCGTCGAAGTCGTCGTGCTCGTCTGGTCGATAGAGCTGAGGGTGTTGTTATAAATCTGGCTGAACGCCGAGCTGCCGCTGTAAATCAGGTACTGCAGGCCGTTGCCGTTCATGTTGTAGAACACGTTGTTGACCACGTCCACCGTGGCCGTCGCCGTCGGGGTCGTGCCGTTGCTCAGGTAAATGCCGTAGGCCGAGTTGGTCGTGCTCAGGCTGCCCGTGAACGGGTCGTGAATCTTGTTCTTCTCCAGCGCCAGCCCCCGCGAGGAGAAGCTGTAGAGGCCGTAGAACGTGCTGCCGTTGGTGCGCAGCGGCCGCGACACGTCGTTGCCGACGAACTGCGCCCCG